>NZ_SPPO01000029.1:0-384 GCF_004570945.1 Pasteurella sp. WM03 | reverse complement strand
GTAGTGATTATAGGCGTGGTAAGCGTAGATCGCCAGCAGTGGAAAGACACTGATCAGCATCAAACTTTGCTCTAATACATTCTCAATACTGACATCATCGGCTTGCGGATCATAACTGGCTAATGTCAAAATACTGCGAGATAAACTATTCATGATATCCGCAGAAGGTGCTTTCATGATCACGTCACGAACAAAATTGGTTGGAAGCGTACGTTTATCCGCCAATAACTGACGAAATCCCTGCAATTCAGATAACTTTGGCAGCTCGCCAAAAAGTAATAAATATGCAATCTCTTCAAAACCAAACCGATTTTCTTCAACGAATCCTGCAACCAGTTCATTGATATCGATTCCGCGATAACGTAATTCCCCACAAGCCTCGAG
>NZ_SPPO01000028.1:0-390 GCF_004570945.1 Pasteurella sp. WM03 | reverse complement strand
GTTCACAGGAGGGTTTCCCCCGACGTCGGCTCCCCTCAGTATTGCGCAACAAGTTGATGGAGGTTCCGGATTGCGCCGACACCTTAATTGTGGCACATCCCCTTAAATCCACCCGCTTATTTTGGCGAATTTTTCCCGTCATTCACCGCCAGTTCCTATAGTTAATTTGAACAAACGACGGGAGAGACCCATGCTGACGGTACATCACCTTAATCAATCGCGATCGCAGCGCGTGCTCTGGGCGCTGGAAGAGCTGCAGCTGCCCTATCAGATTGTCTGCTATCCGCGGCAGAAAAATATGCTGGCACCGCCGGAGTTAAAAAACATTCACCCGCTGGGCAAATCCCCGGTGGTGGAGGACAACGGCTACGTGCTGGCGGAGTCCGGGGC
>NZ_SPPO01000027.1:0-416 GCF_004570945.1 Pasteurella sp. WM03 | reverse complement strand
GACGCTTCCAGCCTAAAGGGTATACTTGGGTGAAGTTTTGGGTTTTTTGCTCCTGTCGACGCTCTGAGGCGTTTTTACGGTCTTTATCTTCAAGATCTCTTTTTCTGATTTCCCGTTCTTTGTCCGTCACAACATTTTGAGTTTGCATAGACTATCTCTCCTGCGACACCATGTCGTTTGAAAGTAACATACAGTTGTCATTTTTTTGTGTCAACATGTCGCATTTGCACGACATGTTGGGTATATCTGTCGCATCCTATAGATGCGACAACGTTGTCGCCCCTAGGATGCGACAACACATTTATAAACCCATAATAAAAACAACAACATACAATTTTTTCCTTCTTATCTAAAAAGATCTCACAGCGAGCTGCGAGATCTCCAGGTAGCACCCTCCTTTCAGTCGGGCAAAAAAC
>NZ_SPPO01000026.1:0-450 GCF_004570945.1 Pasteurella sp. WM03 | reverse complement strand
ATACAGAAAAAGCGCCTTGAGTTTTTTGTATTAGAAGTAACGGCTCGTTCAGCAGCAGATTTACTCGGTATTCAGCCTAATTCAGCAATCCTGTTTTACCGTAAAATCCGTGAGGTCATCAGCTATTATTTAGCCCTTGAAGTGGATGAAGTATTTGACGGGCAAATTGAGTTAGATGAAAGCTATTTTGGTGGACATCGTAAAGGAAAACGAGGTCGTGGAGCGGCAGGAAAAGTGGCTGTTTTTGGGATATTGAAACGGCAAGGTACAGTGTTTACTGTGGTCGTCAATGATACGAAGACAACAACGCTAATGCCTGTTATAGCAAGGAAAATCAAGCCTGATAGCTGGGTTTATACCGATACTTATCGTAGTTATGATGCCCTTGATGTAAGCGAATTTCACCACGAACGGATTAACCATTCAGAGTTGTTTGCGGTGAAACAAAAC
>NZ_SPPO01000025.1:0-559 GCF_004570945.1 Pasteurella sp. WM03 | reverse complement strand
AAACGCTTCTTATCAACTCATCCAAGCTTTTCGCAGATTAGCACGTCCTTCTTCGCCTCTGATTGCCAAGGCATCCACCTTGTACGCTTAGTCACTTAACTATACAACCTCAAATGTTTTTACATTTGAAGCGATAAATCAACTAAACACTTGACTGCCTTTTCTCAGTCAAGATTTTTCTCTTACTCAGACTTTCTTCTATCCCTTTCAGGACTTAAAAGTCTCTTCAGTTTTCAGCTTGTTTCCGTTTTTTTAAAGAACAATAAGATATCAAGTTAAAGTTATCTTTAATTGGCGTCCCCACGGGGATTCGAACCCCGGTTACCGCCGTGAAAGGGCGATGTCCTAGGCCTCTAGACGATGGGGACATCAATTAAAGATACTCTACATATCCTTTATCTGTTTGGCTATTTTGCCACTTCATTGCTCTCTTTTGTCTACAACCATCAGCCAATCTGTGTGAACACTTGCTATCGCTCATCTAGGTAAGGAGGTGATCCAACCGCAGGTTCCCCTACGGTTACCTTGTTACGACTTCACCCCAGTCATGAATCATACC
>NZ_SPPO01000024.1:0-616 GCF_004570945.1 Pasteurella sp. WM03 | reverse complement strand
TATTTCCCTTCCCTATCCCAAAAAAATTGCACCCGGATTCGGCCTACGTTGTCCGTAAATATCTCCTCTCCCTTCGGTCCTACCACTTGGGCAATTTGAGGTCCGTCCACCTTTGGCTTTGTCCGCTGTAATGGGCGCCAGGTCTGATACTTCGGGATAACCTGAAAGTGATTGGTAAAATACGTCCCTTTTTCTCCCGCTTCCCCTTCTACCGACTGCGGTTGTTCTCCTCGACTTACTACGCCAATCACTTGCCATGTGGTGTTAAATGCCGGATTCGGGTGTTGGCTGAGTCTTAAAAGTCTGCCCGGCGATAAACCCGGAATATTACTTTCTCCTTCCCCTAAATGCGCATCCCTTCTCAAACTCTCTAGACGATAACGGGTAAACGCTTTGCCTTGTTCACTCCCTTTAAACCTGCCCGGGTAATCATAATGCTCATAACCCTGTCTTTGTCCCTCTCCCTCTGTCGCACTTTGTTCAAACTGCGCTTCCCAATCCGGCTTTTTAAAGGTGTAATCTTTCAATACCGCTCGAGAATGTCTCACTTGAGTGCGTTTGAGAAATTGTCCTACCGTCTGTTCTTGTAGTTGGGCGGTTTTATTCGGGTTATAAG
>NZ_SPPO01000023.1:0-728 GCF_004570945.1 Pasteurella sp. WM03 | reverse complement strand
AAACGCTTCTTATCAACTCATCCAAGCTTTTCGCAGATTAGCACGTCCTTCTTCGCCTCTGATTGCCAAGGCATCCACCTTGTACGCTTAGTCACTTAACTATACAACCTCAAATGTTTTTACATTTAAAGCCGATAAATCAACTAAACACTTGACTGCCTTTTCTCAGTCAAGATTTTTCTCTTACTCAGACTTTCTTCTATCCTTTTCAGGACTTAAAAGTCTCTTCAGTTTTCAGCTTGTTTCCGTTTTTTTAAAGAACAATAAGAATAAACTTTTCAGTTATCATCGTTAAATAAACTTTTAACTACAGACTTTTAGACTCTTATCGTCTTGCCACCTTTAGATTCCATTGAATTTACTTAACGATGATAAGTGGTGGAGATAAGCGGGATCGAACCGCTGACCTCCTGCGTGCAAGGCAGGCGCTCTCCCAGCTGAGCTATATCCCCAATTACCATTAACCCTCGTTTCACTCACTCTCAGAGTGGTGGGTCTGAGTGGACTTGAACCACCGACCTCACCCTTATCAGGGGTGCGCTCTAACCACCTGAGCTACAGACCCAAGGGTAATAACTTTTACAATTTCTATTGCTACTTCTTTGTCTACAACCATCAGCCAATCTGTGTGAACACTTGCTATCGCTCATCTAGGTAAGGAGGTGATCCAACCGCAGGTTCCCCTACGGTTACCTTGTTACGACTTCACCCCAGTCATGAATCATACC
>NZ_SPPO01000022.1:0-941 GCF_004570945.1 Pasteurella sp. WM03 | reverse complement strand
CCTTTCACCGTTAAATCTTTTTCAACATTGGCATTATTCGTGACATTTAAGTCTTTGGTTGTCGTTGTGCCTTCAACCGTTGAATTGCCTTTCACCGTTAAATCTTTTTCAACATTGGCATTATTTGTGACGTTTAAGTCTTTGAGCGTCGCGGTGTCTGTCACGTTTAGGTCTTGGGTCGTGGTTGTCCCGTTTACATTCAGATTACCACCAATGTTAGCATTGCCCGTGGTAGACATTGTTTCAAATTCCGGGTTTTCGGCAATTTGGATTTCAACTTTTCCATCCGTCACAACTGTGTTCACATTTTTGGAACTATAACTACCCCCAATGGTTGCATCTCCCGAAATCGTCAGTGTTTCACCAACTTTACGGGCTGTACTTCCCGAATTACCGGCAAAAGTCAGCGGATTGTTAGAAAGTGCGGTCAAATTATTCGTGATATTTTGAACCACTTTATCTAATTGCCCCTTAGTCGCTGCATCCGTTGCATTCGTCCCTTCTGCAATATTGGTGAGCACGTTACCGCCCATATCAACCCTTGTGCCACGGTTAACAACAAAGGTTTTTCCTTGACCGCCTACTGTGGTATTACCCAAGAGCAACGTCTCTCCGGTAGAGGTTAGACGATTATTAAACGTTCCATTCTCCGATATTAAATTATTAATAGTCGCATTGTTGGTGACATTTAAGTCTTTAGTTGTCGTTGTGCCCTCAACCGTTGAATTGCCTTTTACCGTTAAATCTTTTTCAACATTAGCATTATTCGTGACATTTAAGTCTTTGGTTGTGGTCGTGCCTTCAACCGTTGAATTACCTTTCACCGTTAAATCTTTTTCAACATTGGCATTATTCGTGACATTTAAGTCTTTGGTTGTCGTTGTGCCTTCAACCGTTGAATTGCCTTTCACCGTTAAATCTTTTTCAACATTGGCATTATT
>NZ_SPPO01000021.1:0-1055 GCF_004570945.1 Pasteurella sp. WM03 | reverse complement strand
CCTTTGTGATAAAACTTGGTGTTGCTAATATTGGTGATGATATATGGCTCGTAATTTCTTCCCTCACCTTGCGTCCCCACAACGGAAAAGCAGCTATTCGGAAAAGCAATCGGGAAATTGACCCAACCGCCATTTGCTTTACCCCATTGCATAATTAAACCGTTCGGCAGTTTGCACCAACCGTTACCGGATAGGTTTTGAGTAAAATCTTCCAACAACGCCACCGTGCCACCTTTCGCCGGTAAATAAATTTCGTGTGAGTTTTGCGTCCAGAATTTCCAACGTTTGTCCGGTAGAGGTTCAATGCGGCTGTCCCAGTTACCGGCATTGCCACGGCGCTTAAAATTCGCCCCACCGTAATCACTATTGTTAATCGTGGTTTCAACGTAAGCATGGTTGGAATAATGAACGCCATTAAGATCTTCAACCAATGCCACCGTACCGCTTTTTTTCGGGAAATACTGTGCGTAATACTCCGTTGTCCCATCCGGGCTACGATAGCTCGCTTTCCCAATATTGCTGTGGCTATCAGGCGTAGATTCAAATCTAAACTCTTTACCGCTTGAGTTGTAAAGTCTTAATTTTGAATAATCGCCATTACGGATAGATAAATCACCTGTCATCGTATCGCCTCTTTTACTGACTTTATCCAAGCCATCTACCCGTTTCCATTCGCTCCAAGTACGCAAATCAATATGACGATTGCGTTGATATTCTTCCCCCGTCCTGAAATTGATATACTTTTGCATAACACCGTAAGCCGATGGCAAGACAAATAAAGTGCCGCCGTAATTGGTCGGATAATTCCGATCGGTCGAGGCATCTCGGTTTGCATCTTGGGCATAGATGCCATAGCTCACCATATCATTGAGGTTTTGAGTGGTGACTTTGCCTCTTGTAAAATTATCGGCAATACGGCTATCCACCCAAGCACGATACGCCACGGTTTCATTCCGCTCCAGTTTTGGGAATGAACAATAGCGGCTTGAATTATCCTGCATTTTGTACACGATATTAAATCGTGGGTCGGATTCAGAGTTAGGGTTAAACTCCAG